>NZ_LOSU01000025.1:0-1313 GCF_001522185.1 Burkholderia sp. RF2-non_BP3
TGACCCGTCCTGAAATAGGTTGACACTTTTTCGCCGAGACGAAGAGGTGGCAATTGGAACAAGGGATCAAGCGGACGCAACGGGACTACAGCCTGGCTTTTAAGCTGTCGGTGGTGGCCCAGGTCGAAAAAGGCGAGCTGACGTATAAAGAGGCGCAGCGGCGCTACGGCATCCAGGGACGCTCGACCGTGCTGGTATGGTTACGTAAGCACGGCTTGCAGGATTGGGCCGATCCATCCGGCCGTGCGCGATCGGGTTCCCCCATGCCAAAGCAAGACTCAAAGCCGCTCACACCGGAGCAGCGCATCAAGGAATTGGAGACGCAGTTGCGAGAGGCGCAGGAGAAAGCCGCGCTGTTCGAGGCCGTGCTCGACGTGATGCGCAAGGACTACGGGATCACCGTAAAAAAGCCTTCGGGCAGGTCCTCGCGCAAAGGCGGATCGAAAAGCTGAGCGTCGAGCGAGCCTGCCGCTACATGGGCATCAGCCGGCAAGCGTATTACAAGCGATGTCGCAGCGAGGAACGCCGCGGCACGCAAGCCGAAGCCGTGACGACGCTGGTGCGGGATATACGGCTGCGCCAGCCGAGACTCGGGACACGAAAACTGCACCATCTGCTCGGACCCGTCTTGGGCGAGCGCGGCATCAAGCTCGGGCGAGATCGACTGTTCGACGTGCTGCGCGCCGCCCGCCTCTTGGTCGTGCCACACCGGGCGTACCACAAGACGACGCAGAGCCATCATCGCTTCCGGCGTCATCCGAATCTACTCAAACCCGGGCCGGATCAGGTCGTGCCGACCGGGCCCGAACAAGTGTGGGTGGCCGATATCACGTATCTGCCCACGGCTGGCCCGTTCGTGTACCTGAGCCTGATTACCGATGCGTTCTCGCGCAAGATCGTCGGTCATCACGTTCACGACAGCCTGCAGACCGAACAGGTCAGCCAGGCGCTGAAGAAGGCGTTGCGCCGTCGCCGAACCGGTCAGCCGTTGATCCATCATTCCGATCGCGGGGTCCAGTACTGCTCGACCTACTATCAAGACATCCATCGACGTCACGGCTTGCGCTGTTCGATGACGGACGGCTACGACTGCTACCAGAATGCGCTGGCCGAGCGGGTCAACGGTATCCTCAAAGGGGAGTTCTTGCTGCAGCGTCCTGCTGACCTCGAGCAGGCCGCCAAGATGGTCGAACAGTCCGTGCACATCTATAACCGTGAGCGGCCACACGCCGCCCTGGAATACAAAACGCCCGATGCGGTGCATCGGGCGTTCTAGCGTCTGGATACTGTCAACCTATTCCAGGACTTGACAC
>NZ_LOSU01000026.1:0-1023 GCF_001522185.1 Burkholderia sp. RF2-non_BP3
GCGATCTCGTCGCTGTCGACCGGCATCACTTCGTTGTCGACGGGGCTCAGCTCGACCAACAGCTCGGTGGCTTCGCTGTCGACTTCCACGTCGACGGGTCTGTCGTCGGCTAACAGCTCGATTGCATCGCTGTCCACGTCGACTTCGACGGGCATCAATTCGCTGTCGACCGGTCTCAGCTCGACCAACAGCTCGGTCGCTTCGCTGTCGACCTCCACGTCGACCGGTCTGTCGTCGGCGAATAGCTCGATTTCGTCGCTGTCCACGTCGACCTCGACGGGTATCAACTCGCTGTCGACCGGCTTGAGCTCGACCAATAGCTCGGTGGCATCGCTGTCGACTTCCACGTCGACCGGCCTGTCGTCGGCGAACAGCTCGATCAGCTCGCTCTCCACGTCGACTTCCACGGGCATCAACTCGCTGTCGACCGGCCTCAGCTCGACCAACAGTTCGGTCGCCTCGCTGTCGACCTCCACGTCGACGGGTCTGTCGTCGGCAACCAGCTCGATCAGCTCGCTGTCCACGTCGACCTCGACGGGCATCAACTCGCTGTCGACCGGACTCAGCTCGACCGACAGCTCGGTCGCTTCGCTCTCGACCTCCACGTCGACGGGTCTGTCGTCGGCCAATAGCTCGATCAGCTCGCTCTCGACGTCGACCTCGACGGGCATCAACTCACTGTCGACCGGACTCAGCTCGACCAACAGTTCGGTGGCGTCGCTCTCGACCTCCACGTCGACCGGCCTCTCCTCGGCAACCAGCTCGATTTCGTCGCTCTCGACCTCGACCTCGACCGGCATTAACTCGCTGTCCACGGGCCTCAGCTCGACCGATAGCACGGTGGCTTCGCTGTCGACCTCCACGTCGACCGGCCTCTCGTCGGCGAATAGCTCGATTTCGTCGCTCTCGACCTCGACCTCGACCGGCATTAACTCGCTGTCCACGGGCCTCAGCTCGACCGACAGCTCGGTGGCTTCGCTGTCGACCTCCACGTCGACCGGTCTCTCGTCGGCGAATAGCTCG
>NZ_LOSU01000027.1:0-695 GCF_001522185.1 Burkholderia sp. RF2-non_BP3
CCTATGGCTTCTATTCAACAAAGTCTTCAGAACATCAATCGGTATCAGCGGCACGCTACGCTGCCGATGCTGCGTCAGCAGGTGTCGAAGCTCGATCCACAGAGTATCGGTGGCGTGGTGCATTTTGCCACCGAGGCGATGAAGAACATGGTGCAGCGCGAGATGAAGCGCGCCGGTTCGAGGAGCAGTGTTCCGGCGGATGCTGAGCCGCGCGGCGCCTTCGACAACGAGCCCGAACTGCTGGTGCCAACGCACGGCGGGGAGGCGGACGGCGAAACCCTGCGAACGGCGATGAGCCTGTTGTCGCAAAAGCACGCGCCGCAGGACTTGGAGGCGCATGCACGCCGCTGGAATGCCGCAAATCTGGCCGCGTATGGCGAGGCGGCGCAAGCGAGTACGCATCAGCAGGACGAGGCGGATGAGGAGCAGGCGGAGCGACTGAATGACGCGGCTAAAGCGACCGGCCAGGGGCTGCACGGCGAAGCCGCGGTGACGATGTGGATGGCCGAGCTGGGTAATGTAAAGGCGGAAAATACCCAGAGCGCGACAACGCAGAGTGCGCAGTTGGGCATCGAGATGGATCAGGCGACGCAGAAGGCATCCGAGGCGGTCAATAAGGAATTCCAGAAGATTGCGGATGACCTGAAGACAAATGAAGAAAAAATTCAGTTCTGGAAATGGGCGGATGAAGTTCT